>NZ_DCOI01000015.1:0-6320 GCF_002322895.1 Empedobacter sp. UBA1574
ACGAAGTCATGAAGTACGACACTCATAGTATTGAGATTTGAGATGTTAGTTATTAGACTTTTGTTATTGTATGTTCTTTTTTTATTCATTGGTTTATTGTTTTATGAATAATGTATTCATGAATCCTTTGGATTTGGCTTGATACAAAAACATTTGAGATGTTTGCTATTATTATGTTCATTTTATTAATTACTTTTTTCTTGATAAAAAAGTAATCAAAAAATCAAGGCTTCAATTCTCGCCGGTCAATCATCATTTCGTTTCACTAAAATGTTTAAATCACTCCCGATGGTCGGTAAACATTTTTGCGCTTCTCTCAATGGATTGACACTCGTCTGTAAATTGTTATGCCATTTTGATTTAGATGCCGATACTCTATTTTTTTTGAGTTTGTTAGCGAATGATTTGTTCTTTGTTTTCATTTTGTCTTGTAATCAGAAAACACTTGAGATATTAGACTTTGTTTTTATATGTTATTTTTTATTCATGGCTTTATTATTTTAAGAATATTGTATTCATGAATCTTATGGATTTGTCTTGACACAAAAACGAATCAAAAAAGTCAAGGCTGTAAAACGATTAACCTAAAAATGAATATTGATTCGGGAATAAATTAAATCGCTCCTTTCAGTCGGTAATTTATTCTTATCCTTCTCAATATTCATTTTCTTAACGGTATCGTTTTAGAAGCCGAATTTATTTTTCTTCCAATGTTTTATTCTCTTTCTGTACTTGATCGTATGCTAATTCTTTGACTGCAAGACGTACGAACCATTTTTAGAGATTCTCATAAAACCGTGTTTCTTTAATGCTTTACCCAATTGGATGACGGTTGAATTGTTGATGTTGATATTCCCAAAATAAGCTAACCTTGTAGCTATTTGCGTAGTGTTAAGAAAAGCTGTTGCTGTTTCTTTATCAGCTTTTTCGAACCAGGTTAATAGCAATTCTTCTTCTGGGGATTTGATTTGGTATTGCTCGTTGTTTTGGTTGATGTTTTTAATTTCTTCGTTGTTAAACCAATACCTGAATCCTTCATCAATGAGATACAAAGCTTGTTTGTAACAGTTATCGAGGTTTACGTTGTGTAAAGCAACCTTCGTCAATTCTTTGAATTGTACAGCTTCTTTTATCAAATACGCCATAGTAGATTAAGTTTTAGTCATTAAACATTTTTTAAGGTAATTTAATGTAAATTAAAACTTTATAATGACAAAATGTGTCGCGAACGACATTATTTACTTTCTTATTCGATGTATTGCTCTATTCTTTATAATATATCCTTTTCAGCCACAAACTTGCTTTTACTAAAAGTATTAACACCGGAACTTCGACCAACGGACCAATAACTCCTACAAATGCTTGTGGTGAATGAATCCCAAATATTGCAATAGAAACGGCAATGGCTAATTCGAAATTATTGCCGGTAGCTGTAAAAGATATGGATGCATTTTTATCATAAGGAACTTTCATTGCTTTATTGATAAAAAAACTGATGAAGAACATTAGTGCAAAATATATAACTAATGGGATTGCTACTTTAATAACGTCTAAAGGTAATTCAAGTATTTTATCGCCTTTTAAACTAAACATTACCACAATGGTAAATAATAATGCATAGAGTGTTATGGGAGATATTTTGGGTACGAATACACGATTGTACCATTCTATACCTTTCTTTTTAATTAAAGTGAATCGCGTGATAAAACCTATTAAGAATGGAATACCTAAATAGATCATTACACTTTGTGTTACTTCTATCATTGAAACCGAAACATTAAAATTAGCTAAGCCTAATTTGCTTGGTAATATGTTGATAAATAGCCAAACTAAAAAGCTATAACTTAACACTTGGAATATACTATTTAGTGCGACTAGCATTGCTGTGTATTCTCTATTAGCTTTCGCTAAATCGCTCCAAACGATTACCATCGCAATACATCGTGCTAATCCAATGAGAATTAATCCCGACATATAATCCGGTTCGTCGTGAAGAAATAGAACTGCCAAACCAAACATTAAAACTGTACCAATTATCCAGTTTAAGATTAAGGATATTCCGATTACTTTTTTGTTTTTAAATACTTGTGGTAATAAAGAATAATCTACTTTGGCTAATGGCGGAAACATCATTATTATCAATCCTAAAGCTAAAGGTATATTGGTTGTACCCACGCTCATACGCTCTATTAAAACAGACATATTTGGAAAGATATAGCCAATTGTAACACCTAAAACCATGGCGATAAAAATCCATAAGGTTAGGTATCTATCTAGGAATTTTAGTTTTGGTTGCATCGTTTATTTAGTGATTTGTGAAAATATGTACATCATTTCAGTTGCGATTTGAAAACTGCGTTGTTTGTAAACTTCGGTTTGTTCGGTTGTATCATCCGAAATTTTAGGATCTTCGTAAGTAATGGGAATTCGCTTTTCAGCACCGGATATAAAAGGACAACCTTCATCTGCTTGGGAGCAAGTTAGAATCGCTGCGAAATTTGAAATGGGATTGAATGCATCATTATATTTCTTAGAAAAACCGATAATTGGTGAACTATTCTCATCATATTTTATCGCATAAATAGGATTATTACTATCTGTAATTTTAAAGATTTGAAAACCTTGATTGCTTAGCGTTTCAATTACTTTTGGAAACAAAGCTGTTTCTTGTGTACCTCCTGAATAACAATTGATATTTTGGATATTATAATAAGCAGCAGCGAATTGTGCCCATATCTGAGCTAAATGACTTCTGCGTGAATTGTGCGTACAAATAAAGTTGAGATTTATAGCTTCCTTACGATTGAATTTTTCTTGAATATAAACAACCAAAGGTTGCAAATTAGCTTTCCTTTGGTCGTCTATAAAATTGAAATTTAGTATTTCTGATACTGTTGTTTTTAATGTACTATTCATTATCTACATCAAAAAATTAACAACAACCAGAATTAGGTGTGCAACAAGAAGATTTTTCTTCTTTCACTCTAAATTTATTTTCAGTTGCAACGGGAATACCGCAAGCATCTTCCGCTAAACAAGCTGTTTTTTTATTTTTTAAAATGAAATGTTTTCCATTAAATTCAAGATCGTATTTACCAATTGTAGTCGACTGATATTCTACTTCAATTTCGGCATCTTCAATACCTAATTTGTTTTCGGATAAGCGAATTATATTTAACAATTTACCTGGTTTTAAACGATGTTCGTAATCGTCTGCATTCCACAGTTGAAAGTTTACTACTTTTTCATTTCTAATAACTCCACCACAATCAATAAATTTCTTTGTGATTTCTCCCACTTCTGTAACGTGGAAATGTTCTGGTACGAAAGTACCATCCTCTAATTGAAATTCAACATTTTCTAATGTTGGTAAGATTTCTTTAATTCTTGACAGTTTCATATGCTTTAATTATTTATTTTTAATCGCAATATTACGATGTTTTATTTCAAAAAAACGCCTTAACAGCATTTCTCTATTTTGACATTTTGATTAAAAAAGTTAGAAAACTCATTCTGAATTGCAACCCAAACCTTTTCATCAATACAATAACAAACCGATTTTCCTTCGATGGAACCTTGAATAATTCCGATACTTTTTAATTCTTTAAATGTTGAGAAATAGTAGCTTGTGCCAAACCTAATTCATCCACCAAATCCGTACAGATACACGCATTCTGTTTGATGATATGCTGAATAATAGCCACACGAGCAGGATGTCCTAATACCTTGAATAAAGTAGCTAGTTTATTTTGCTCGTCAGTGAAGATTTCCGATTTAGTTATTCCCATTATTGATTTATTATCATTGCAATATTACGATATGTTTTATAAATACTAAAATTATTTAATATTAATTATTCAATATACTGTTCTACTGCTTTATCTAATTTCTCGTTTACGATTTTGGCATAAAAAAAAATCTGTTACGTTTTACAACCTAACAGAATTCTATCTTATTTATATCTTAAAATGGATTATTTAATCGTAATGGAAACGGCACTTTGCAATTAATATCTGATTATCTTCGTACTTGTAAATTAAACGATGTTCTTCGTCTATTCTACGTGACCAGAAACCTGAATATTTATGTTTTAATGGTTCTGGTTTCCCAATACCAGTAAAAGGAGTACGTGAAATATCTTTCAATAAATCATTGATGCGTTTTACTTTTTTATTATCGGTTTTTTGCCAAAATAAATAATCTTCCCAAGACTCATCTACGAAAATATATTTCATCTATTCCTCGATTAATTCTCTTTCAAAAGATTGATTACTTTTTAATTTTTCAATGGCAGCATCTAATCTTGACTCATTGATACGAGAAGATAATTCATGATTTGTAGCCATTAATGAATTGTACTCTTCTAAAGACATTACAACAATACCAGAATCTTTCCCTCTGTTGATGATTAAGGTTTCAAAATTCTTCGAAACTCTATCTAAGTAAGATTTAATATCTTTTCTGAAATCTGAAACACTTGCTATTATCATAATCTTGTATTTTATTATGTACAAATATATGTACAATATTTTGATTTTAAAAATCTATCTTCTTACATCATTTTAAAATAAACATTTACTATTCAATGAATTGCTCTACTGCTTTGTCTAATTCTTCGTTTACGATTTTAGCATAAATTTGAGTTGTTCCAATATCAGAGTGATCTAAAAGTTTTGATACATACTCAATACGCATACCGTTAGCTAAGGCTTGGGTTGCAAATGTATGTCGGCTTAAATGAAAAGATAATGAGAATGGAAATTCTAATTCTTTGCCCATTCTACGCAATTTCTGACCACATAAAACATTTTTGCTACCGATTACTTTTAGTTGGTATTCGTTGGATTGTTCGAAGAAATTAGCTTCTGAAATGATTGGAAAAATAAAATCATCTGGTTCGGAAGTTTCTTTTTTGTATTTGTTTAAAATCTCTAAAGCAGATTGACCTACCTTGAATTGATGTGAACGTTTAGTTTTACGGATGTTTAATCTGATACGTTGTTCGTTTTCATCATAGTTTTTCCATTGTAAGGTAACGACATCACTAAAACGCAATCCTCCGGCATAACAAGAAAAAATAAACATATCTCTGAAATAGGTATCTGTTTGACCAAATGAACTCTTGTGATTTTTTAGCTGCTCGATTTGTTCTTTGTTTAAAAACAATCTTGTACTCTTGGCTTTTTTGATTCGTACACTTGCAAATGGGTAAGTATTTAAACTGATGATTTCTTCACGAATGGCATCTTTAAACATTATGGCTAAAATTGAACATTTGTATTAAAACTAACATTAGTAATTTATGAACAAATTGAAATAACTGTAAGAAAGCTTCTTTACCAAAAAGGACGCAAGTTTAACCAATTGTGGAATGCCAAGGTAGTTTTTCGTTTAAATCATGACCTAAAAATAAACGAATATCCAAACAGTTATTGCAATAGCGAATCATTGCTCTGTTGTTATTAATATTATTTAGATAACTGTCCATTCAAATCTTGAAAGAGACAATTAGATTATGAAATAAAACAAATTTCTACAATTAAAAACATGATAGCTTTGAAATTTCATATAGAAAACTTGCTGAAAAGGCGAGAGTCAATTTAGCGTAATGAGCGTAAAAATGGCTTACTGTCGCGCAATCTTCCTCTCGTAAACCCAAAATAGTAACTCAAAAAGCGTGCTTTTCTCGTCAAAAACCTCGTATCTCACTTCTCACATCTAAAATTCTCAAAAAATATTTCCCATTGTACCAGCAACTTAAGAGAAGAATGTAAATTAATTGTAAAATGAGTTTGGAAGTTCGGAAAAATGGGTTGTATATTTGCAATCACAATACGAAAGACGAGTAGTATTGAAATTGACATAAGGACTTGTATAGCGACAAAATTATTTAAAAATAAATTTGTGAGTTTAGAAATAAGTTTTACCTTTGCAAACCGATTCCGAAAGGGGTTTTTGGAGTGAAAGTAAGAATTGACTTATTGAAATAAAAACTTTAAAATTTATCAAAATAAATTTTGTTAGTTAAAAAAATAAGTATTACCTTTGCAACCGCAAATATCGAGAGGTTTTGCTAAGATGAGAAGTTCATTTGAAATTATAAAATATACAGAAGAAAAAATAGCCGAATAAAACGAAGTCAATCCTTGAATAATGGAGCTATAGGAAATTCGAAGTTGTAAAAAACAGGTACTACGTACCAAACAAAATTATTTACAATGGAGAGTTTGATCCTGGCTCAGGATGAACGCTAGCGGGAGGCTTAACACATGCAAGCCGAGGGGTATAGTTAGCTTGCTAACTAGAGACCGGCGCACGGG
>NZ_DCOI01000032.1:0-8552 GCF_002322895.1 Empedobacter sp. UBA1574
TTGTCATAGAAATCAGTATGAAATCACCTCTCTTTCAGAACCTAAATTCGAACAATAATATCGTTCTGAAGGCTGCATCAACGTTGGGTTACTTTGTTAAATTCTTTTGTTGAAAGTGATTGGGACAAAAAATTTCGTCATCAGTAAACAAATCTTGCGATTTATGCTTGGAATTGCAATCATCATTTGGCGCATATACAACAAGCTAATAAAAGTTAGTGTATCTTTGCAAAACATAATCTAACTCATGAAATACATCAATTATTTTCTATTATTTTTATCTACAATCATTAGTATTTTTCTGTTTTTTGTAAGCGCTAATCAAATTGAAGTTGTTCCGAATAAAAATGAAGGTTATAAAGGTGAACAAATTATGCTCATTGAAAAATCGAACGATATACAGTTTGTGAAAAATATAGCTGAAACTTCGGTAGATAAATATGATGTAATGTACAATCAATTATCTGATTTTGCAGCAAAAATGAATACTTGGATTATTTTATTATTTATTCTTCAACTTGCTATGGGCGTACTTTTCTTTCTACAATTTCGAAAAAATAAAAAATCTCAAGTCAACACAAGATTAACTTGAGATTATATTGACTTAAACTATCACAAAAAATAAGTCATTCTACCTAAAAAAATATCTATTCCTCAATTAATTCAGCTGAAAAACCAACTTCCTCAATTGTATCAATAATTTCTTCGTCTGTTGCTTGATTAATTTTTACAGACAAAACTTTGTCTGGATTATCAGTATCAACTTCCCAAGCTTCTAAACCATCTAACTTATCTAAAAAAGGTTTCACTTTGCTCACGCAACCACTACAATTTATATTTGTTTTGAATTTTAATTCTTTTGTTTCCATAACTCTTTGATTTTTGTCTTACAAATTTCGATAGAATTGTTCCAAAACCATTTACAAGATTTCGCTAAATAGTTATATGATTTCTATACTTATTAATCGTTTTGAGCTACTTTTGCATTCAAACAAAACAATTTCAATTTCTTTTACAAATGAGTCAACAAAATGACCAAAATATTATCTTAGCGATCGACGAAAAACCGAAGTTAGGACAAGGTATATTATTAAGTATACAGCATCTTTTTGCAATGTTTGGTGCAACAGTTTTAGTTCCTGCTTTGACAGGAATGTCTCCAGCAATTGCATTAATTTCGAGTGGAATCGGAACTTTAGTTTTCATCTTAATTACACGAGGAAAAGTCCCTTCATATTTGGGATCTTCATTTGCTTTTATCAATCCAATTATCGCAATGAAAGCTTTAGAAACAAACCCAGAAAGTGGAATTGCGACAGGAAGTTTCTTGGTTGGTAGTTTTTTGGTAGGAGTTACTTATTCATTGGTCGCACTATTTATAGCAACGGCAGGAACAAAATGGTTAATGAGACTTTTACCCCCTATTGTTGTTGGTCCAGTAATTATGGTAATTGGTCTGGGATTAGCTTCTACAGCAATCAAAATGGTGACAAATAATCCTTCTGGTGAATATGATTTAACCTATGTTATAATTGGTTTTGTTACCTTAATTATCACGATAATTACAGCAATTTTCAGTAAAGGTTTTTTGAGTGTAATTCCAGTTTTGGTCGGAATTATTGGTGGATATCTTTTTGCAATTACGATGGGAGTTGTCGACCTAAATCCTGTTATAGAAGCTAAATGGTTTATGATTCCAGATTTTACCATTCCTTTTGTAGATTACACACCAACTTTGTCTTGGTATGTTATTTTCTTAATGATTCCGGTCGCAATTGTACCAATCGCAGAACATATCGGACATCAATTAGTTTTGAGTAAAGTCGTGAACAAAGACTTAATCGAAGATCCAGGTCTTGATAAATCGATGTTAGGAGATGGTATTGCAACAATGATTGCAGCTTGTTTAGGTGGACCTCCAAACACAACGTATGGCGAGAATATTGGTGTTTTAGCCATTACAAAAGCTTTTAGCATTTATGTATTTATTGGAGCAGCATGTTTTGCTATTTTATTTGGATTTTGTGGTAAAGTTTCAGCTTTATTAAGTACAATTCCAACACCAGTTATGGGCGGCGTTTCTATTTTATTATTCGGAATTATTGCTTCGAGCGGATTAAGAATGCTAATCGAGAATAAAGTTGATTTCAAGATTAAACGAAACCTTATTATTTCCTCTGTTATTCTTATCATTGGAATCGGTGGTGCAGCAATCCACATTGGAGATTTATTTTCTTTAGAAGGAATGGCTTTAGCTTCTATAATTGGAGTTGCTTTAAATTTGATTCTTCCTGGAAGAGAATTTGTCTCATTCAAAGAAATGTTTGATGAAGAAAATTAAATTATCATAAAATAAAAAGACGAAAATTTATAATTTCCGTCTTTTTTTATTAGATATTTTTTGTTCTTAAACTTCGTCAAAATCAATTGCTAAAGTAGCTGTTTTTGGACGAGAAATACACGCTAACGTCATTCCTTCTTCATAATCAGAATCTGTTAATACATAGTTGTCTCCGATATGCACTTCGCCTTCCGTTATCTTACACATACAAGACGAACAGACACCACCTTTACATGAATAAGGCGCATCAATACCAGCGTCTAACATTGTATCAATCAAATTTTTTCCTCTATCCCAAGTCACTTCAGAAGTTTCTCCATCAAGTGTTACAGTAACTTGAACCGTTTGAGGTCCTTCGTCATGTTTTGTAAAAATATCTTCTGTTTTCACTGAAGGATTAAACATTTCGAAATGAATATGTTTCTCGATAATTCCCGCTTCATTGATTTTCTTCGCTAAAGTCAAAATCATTTCTTCTGGTCCACAAACCATTGCTTCATCGACTTCATTGATATCAATAATTTGATTCAAAATTAAATCAAACTTCTTCTCATCAATTCGTCCGTTGTAAATAAAATTCTCTTGATCTTGACGCGTATAGAAATGATGAATAAAAACATTGTTTGGATATTTTTGTTTCAATTCTGTCAAACGCTCTTTGAACATGATTGAGTTTTCATCTCTATTTACATAAAAAATATGAAAATTTACCCATTCTTCAGTCTGCAAAGTAAACTCTAACATACTCATAATTGGCGTGATTCCACTACCCGCCGTAAAAGCTAATAACGTACGTTTTTCGTTTGGTTTTGTTGGAATTGTAAAACGTCCACTTGGTGTAGAAACTTCCAATTGATCACCAACTTTTAGTTCATTTGCTAAATAAGAAGAAATCTTTCCATTTGGTTGAGATTTAACCCCAATGCTCCATTTTTTATCATTAGGAGATTCACACAAAGAATAATCTCTTCGTTCTCCATTAATATTAAGAGTGATATATTGTCCAGGTAAAAAATTGTATTCTTCGTGTAATTCCTCAGGAACATCAAACGAAATTTGAACAGCATCAGCCGTTAATTTTACAATTTCTTTTACTGTTAATAAATTAAATTTCATAGTCGTATACTATTTATAATTCTTAAAACAACTCGTTATTTAAGATTGTTCTGCTAACTTTGTACAAAAGTAAGATTTTAGATTAAATAGAAAAAATATATGGAAATAGCATTGATCGCTCATGATGGAAAAAAAGCTGAAATGGTCAATTTTTTAATGAAACATAAAGAAGCTTTAAACAAAAATAATATCACATTTATTGCTACAGGGACTACAGGAAAGTATGCAGAGCAAACTGGACTAAAAGTAACGCGCTATCTATCTGGTCCTCTTGGTGGTGACGCGCAAATTGCCGCTCGAGTTGTAGAAGGAAAAACAGATATGGTTTTCTTTTTTAGAGATCCGATGGGAAAACATCCGCACGAACCAGATGTAAATATGTTACTGAGACTGTGCGATGTACACAATATCCCATTAGCTACAAACCCAGCGACAGCAGAAATGTTATTGGATCATTTGAAATAATTATTCTTAAGCTAATCTTAAGTTTATTTTGGTTGTTTTGGTGGATAATTTATTTAATATTGAATAGAAATTTTAACTGAATATAAATAACAATTCAAAACCAAATTACAATGAATTTAATTAAAAAAACAGCTATCGCGCTTAGCTTATTTGCATTTACTGGATCTACTGTAGCATTTGCTCAAACTAAAACTCCAACTAAAACTGCTAAAACAGAAATGGCAAAAACAAAGGCTACAACTGATAAAAAAGTAACAGAAACAAAAAAGGATGTAAAAGCAACTACAACTAAGAAAACTGATGCAACTGCTAAAACAGTCAATGACAAAAAAGTAGCTTCAGAAAAAAAAGTGGAGAAAACGACTACTCCAAAAAAAGAAACAAAAACGACTGTAGCTAAAACAACTACTGCAGGGACTTACAATGGACACAAAGTTTATGTAGGACCAAAAGGTGGAAAATACTATATCAACGATAACGGAAATAAAACGTATATCAAACAATAGTTTTTATCCTAATAAAAATAATAAAGGCTGTCTATTTGTTAGGACAGCCTTTTTTAAATTATATTTTTATAATATATATTTTCTGGATTTTGAGGATCGATTAAGATATCGACATCTTTTCCTTTTTTTAAAATCTCATTTGCATTAACATCTCCAAAATATTCAAACTCTGTATAGTAAATTTTCTCATTATTAGGATGTTTATAAAAGACTTCAACTATATAATCTGGCAAATGATTTTCTCCTAATAAACCTCTTTTTATTTCAATAATATGTGCTTTTACTTTTACTCCTTTATTTAATAATCTTGAATGATTTAGGTAATCAAATAAATTGACGAAACCTAAATACCCCATAAACAAACTACAGAACAGAAAAACTACTCCAAGTAGTTGATTAAAAAATACACCAAGATTTAGAAAAGAGCATATTAGAACAAATCCTAAACTTAGGATTAAACTTCCTATTGCGATTGACAATTTCATTATTCTTGTATTTGTTATCTGTTTTTCACAAACCGTACCAAAAACAAAAAATTGTCCTATAAAAATAATTTTATTGTAAATTTACTCAAATATCTTAATAAGCTGCTGTAAATCTGCTTTTTATATGATTTGCATTTTCTATTTCATCTGCAATCACCACTGCAACATCTTCCACAGACAAAATACTACGCCCTTCTGCATTGAAAACTGGTACATCATTGCCTAAACGATATGTTCCTTTTCGCTCTCCAGATGTTCCTTGATGCATTTCTGGCGCTGGAGAAAACATTGTCCAATCCAACTCATTATCTTGTTTCAAGATATTATAATAATCTCTCGCTGCCAAAGCGCCTTGTTTTATTTGTTCAGGAAAATCTGGTGTGTCTACAATTTGTAATTCTTTTTGATCATTCACATACAAACTTCCCGCTCCACCAATAACAATCAAACGCTTTACACCAGCTAATTTAGTTGCTTCTTCAATTGCTTTTGCACCTTTCAAATAATCCTCATAAATATTTGGATTTGCCCAACCTGCATTAAATGCACTTACAACTACATCAGCACCTTTCAAATCTGTCGCCAAAGCCTGTACATCGTTTACATCTAACGCCACTTTTGCTACATTTTTACTATCTAAAACCTTGTCAGTATTTCGTGCAAATGCTTTGATAGATTGATTTCTATTTACCAATTCTTCTACGATATGTGAGCCTACAAAACCTGTTGCTCCAATTACTGCTACTCTCATTTTATTTAATTTTATATTGTAATTAATTTTGTTACATTTAAAGATAAAAAATTTTACTGAAATTCATCAGAAAATTGTTTTAAAGTTTTATGATTTAACGATTTAATTAAATCTGATTCAGCATTATCAAATAATCTTTCAAGATTGTCATTCATTTGTTTACCAACTGGACATTCTGGATTGGTATGATTCATTCGTCCAAAAACATTTTCTTGATTGACAATTTTATACACATCACCTAACAAAATATCAGCAGAATTTTTAACTAAATAAATTCCTCCTTCTTTACCTTTTTTCGAATCGATAAAACCTGCTTCTTTCAAGAATTTTATTTCACGACGAACCACAACAGGGTTCACATTAATACTTCCAGCAATAAAATCAGAAGTAATTAATTGTCCTTTAAATTTTTCAGTCAAAACTAAAATATGAATCGCCGTTGCAAATCTTAAATTATTCATTTCTCTAAATCGATGGGACAAATTTAGTACAAAATTTTCAATTGTAACAAATATTGATACAATTTTATTGATTAATTTCTCTTAAATTTGTTGCACATTCCTATACATATGGAAAATTATAAAAAACATTTATCAAATATTATTGATCTCACAGAAGAACAATGGGTAGAAATTGAAAAATTTTTGGTAGTAAAACACATCAAAAAGAATGAATTTATTTTAGAACCTGGTGAATATTCCGAAGATTATTTTTTTGTTGAATCTGGTGTTATTCGTTCTTATACAATAGATGAAAACGGAAAAGAACATGTTTTACAATTCGGAACAGAAAATTGGATTGTAAGTGATAGAAATAGTGCTTTTTGTAAGCAACAATCAAAGTTTTATATTCAAGCAATAGAAGATTCTACCGTTATTTTATTGAATGAAAAATTAAATAATCTAATCACTCGATTAAATCTAAATTATTTAGCTGCTCAAAATAAATTAATTCAAAATCATGTGCGCAGTTTACAAGATCGTATTAATTTATTACTTGGTGCATCTGCAAAGACTCGTTATTTAGAATTTATGCGTCTTTATCCCAACCAACTTTATCGCATACCACAATGGATGATCGCCTCATATTTAGGCATCACACCCGAAAGTTTAAGTAGAGTTCGTAAAGAAATAGCACATGGATAGTTATAGTTTTGAAATTTTTGTACCAGAAAAACCTAAAAAAAATAATAAACAAATTGCGAAAGTAATCTTATCATTTCTCGCCGTTACTGTAATTAGTTTTGTGTTTTTGGAGCTGAAAGTTTTTAAAAATCAAACGTATTATTACATTTTTATTGGGCTTTTAGCTACTGCTGTTGCTTATTGGAATGGTTATTTTAAAAGACCTACTACAGAATTGAAAGGTAATTTTGATGGAAAATTGACATTTACAAAAGATACAATTTCTGTAAAGGATCAAACTTTTTCAATCAACGATTTATTTTCTATTGTCATTGATAATGAAGATTACAAAGGAAAAGCTGTAAAAGAATTTGGTGAGTTCCAAAACCCAGAAGGTTCGCACGGAATTAGTAATTTAATTACATTAAAAACAAAAGATAATCAATTTGTTGAAGCTTATTTTTTACAAAAATCATTAAATGAATTTTCTAAAATCGAATCATTTTTAATTCAATATTACAAAAACAATTTACTTTCTGAAGATGATTTAATTTCGATCATGCATTTAGAATATGATATTGATAAGAACGAGTTGAGAAAAAAATTAAGATAATTTAATTTTTCACTAACATATAAAAGTTAAGCTAGTCTCATTATTTAATGTAATTTTGTACCACTTAAAAACAATAATTTATGCAACCAACAGCAGAATGGTTAAAAACTTGGGAATCTAAAAGAGAATTCACTTTAGCTCCTAATGATTTAGAAAAATATTTTACAGATAAAGAAATTGGAGGTGTAGAAATCGACCAAATCGAAATGGGAGAAGTTTCTTTACCATCAGGTAAAATCTTTGTAAATGATCCTTTGGGTGAATATTTATCAATGGACAAAGATCCTTATTTCCTTGAAACGCCAAAAGGTAATTTTCCTGTAACTGCAAGCATCGTAAAATTTGAAGACGATGGTGATGTTGAGAATTTGATTGGTTGTATCAAAGTTGCTTTTACAAACGAAAAACCTGTTCGTTATGAAGAAGCAATGAAAGGAATTGAGTTGATTGACGAATTACAAGAAGGAGAATATTTTGGTTTTTCTATTGAAAGTGGTTTAGCAACAATTGTTGATGCAGAAGCAAAAGATTCTTTTGTAAAGTTTATTGATGAATTCGAAAGTAAAGGTGATGTAAATTTATATGATGATTATTTCAATGCATTATTTGTAGAAAACGCTAAAAATAATCCGAAATATCAATCAGAAGAAGGAGATTGGATCAATTGGACAATTCCAAATACAGAATTCAAATCGCCAATTTTTCAAGCTGGTTTTGGTGAAGGAATTTATCCCGCTTACTTTGGATACAATGAAAAAGGAGAAATTGTTGCATTTTATATTCAATTCATCGATGCTGAATTAGAAGATTCAGAAGATGATGATGAGTGGTTGTAATTAATTTTTTAGATCAAATAAAATTTAAAATCCTTCAAGAAATTGAGGGATTTTTTTGTTTAAAAATATGTATTTTAAAATATTGTATATCATATTAAACAGAATGAGAAAACTTCTTATTAGCATATTTATTATAGAAACAATAAGCTGTTCTAAGAAAATTGATTATCAAAATACAATTTCAGCAATAGAATCCAATCAAGATTTATTTGATGATAATTACAGTTTAAGAGGGAAAACTAATATTTTTTATAATGATTCTATCCACTACTTTTATTTGGAATACGATACAATAGAATACCCGTTGTGCATTTT
>NZ_DCOI01000032.1:8777-8934 GCF_002322895.1 Empedobacter sp. UBA1574
ACATCAGTATAGTGCACCAAACAGAGGTTTTTGTGCTTCTCAGCAAATGTCTTTTTATGGCTATAAACTTCATGCTATTTGTTCTTTAAATGGTGTTTTCCAGAGTATTGATATTAGTCCCGCATCTGTTCATGATATTCATTTTTTGAAAGATGTT